>NZ_JANAVN010000044.1:0-614 GCF_024213565.1 Paenibacillus sp. Lou8.1 | reverse complement strand
CTATTTACTGGGGATGTATCAAATCCAAAGTTAATTAGTAAACCTGAAAACTTGGCTTATGTAATATATACATCCGGTTCTACCGGCAAACCCAAAGGGGTAATGATAGAGAACTACTCCGTAATCAACCGGATCAACTGGATGCAGAAGCAATACCCGATAGCTGAAGGTGATGTGATCCTGCAGAAAACTCCCTATACCTTTGACGTATCGGTATGGGAATTATTGTGGTGGAGCTTTACTGGGGCCAAAGTCTGCCTGCTGATACCGGGAGGAGAAAAAAATCCGGAAGAAATCGTGAAGGCAATCGAAAAAAATAAAGTTACCACAATGCACTTTGTACCATCCATGTTGAGTGTATTTTTAGAGTATGTAGAGGAAAAGGGGATAATAGAGGAAATAGCAAGCTTAAAGCAGGTATTTGCCAGTGGAGAAGCACTGAACCTGAAGCAAGTAGAAAAGTTCAACAAGCTGCTGTACAAAGAAAAAGGAACAAGCCTGCATAACCTGTACGGACCAACAGAAGCAACAGTAGATGTATCCTACTTTGGCTGCTCTACGGAAGAAGAATTGGAGCTTGTACCTATAGGAAAGCCCATAGATAACATTAAGTT
>NZ_JANAVN010000043.1:0-668 GCF_024213565.1 Paenibacillus sp. Lou8.1 | reverse complement strand
GCGGTCGTAATATCCTCGAACAAAATACGCCAAGATACGGTATCCACCACTAAGTGATGAATCGCCATCAGCAAATGATCTCCATCGGGACAATGGAACAGCCCCAGCTTCACCAGCGGTCCTTCGCTTAAATGAATACCCGCCTGAATTTCATTCACTTTGGCCTCGATCGCCGCAGATACTTCAGACTCATTTCTGAAGTCGGCCCGATCCAGCGTATACAGCTCGCCCTCCCCAACCGCGCGGTTCCAAGCTTCATATCCGCGCTCCGTAGGTCGGAAAATGATACGCAGTGCATCGTGATGGCTAACGATTTGATCCATCGCTGTGCGCAGGGCCGTTTCATCAAAACCGTCCTTGCTATGCAGCATAATGGACTGGTTATGATGATGAGCATCCGTCAGGTTCTGCTCAAAGAACCATTGTTGCACCGGTGTCAGCTTCACAGCGCCCACCACTTCGCTCTGATCCGCCAATCGGGTCACCGATTGGACTTTCAGTGCCAAGGCAGACACGGTTGGATGACTGAACAGGTCTTTCATCTCCAGTCGATAACCTGCTTGCAGCAATCGGGAGGATACTTGCAAGGCCTTGATCGAATCGCCACCCAGTTCAAAGAAGTTATCCTGCGTGCCTACCGCTTCCACGCCGAGTACTCCGGCCCATAC
>NZ_JANAVN010000042.1:0-683 GCF_024213565.1 Paenibacillus sp. Lou8.1 | reverse complement strand
CGCAGTGCCAGATAGCTGCCGAATACCTCCTGTGTCATAAAGGACAAGCACCAGCCATCCATCAAAATATGATGGAAGCTCCAGATAAAGTGATATGTTTCATCCCCGGTTTGCAGGATCGAAATACGAATGAGCGCATCCTCTGCGAGATTGAATCCCTTCGCTTTATCGGCAAGGGTAAAAGCCTCAACACGCGCTACTCGTTCTTCTTTTTCCAGTCCGCGCAGGTCTTCATAGTACAACTCTCCGCTGCGATTGCGGAAAACGACCTGTACAGGCTCATCCTTCCAGGAGTTGATAAAGTTCGTCCGCAATGCCTCATGACGCTGTACGAGCAGATCAAAGCTCTTACCGAAAGTAACCACATCAAACCGTCCATTCCATTCAAAGGTGGCCTGCTCAAAGTAAGCTGCCGAACTCTCATCCATTAGACTGAAGAAGAGCATACCCTTTTGCATCGGCGTCAAAGCATACACATTTTCTAGTTCACCCATATCTTGTGTATCTTTCACCAATTGCTCCAGCTCGTCCAGCGTTACATGTTTTAACAAGACATCACTTGGGGTCAACACCGTTCTTTCCTGCGCAACGCAATGGCTAATCACCTCACGCAAGCCGGATGCTAGCAGCTCTCCCAGCCGTGCAATCGTGTCATGACGGAACTGCGTTGTGCCGTAGCGAAT